>JANXBX010000002.1:0-16289 GCA_025060595.1 Synergistota bacterium
TCCCAACCAACTAAAACTACAGCGTGATTAGAAATATATCCCGGAACTCCACAGTAATAGGTTTTAGCAGAACTATTAAAAAAAGGCTTATCATAGTACATAGAAGCATAAACCCCTCCATAGATATATATAGCTTCCTTTATATAATCGTTATCGTAAACATCTTCTCTACCTGGAAGAACTACCGCGTTTTCAACGTAAAGAGTCCCATCCAAAATGGGGCTTGAACCAGGACCAAGGATATAAGGATCCTGAGATTCAGGAACTGGACCGCTACCCCTTGAAAGATAGGCCATGCTCTTTAAAATATTTCCACCCTTATTCCAAGGATCATCATAACCACAAAGATTAATAAGATTCCTCTCAGAGAAATCGTAAGAGCCTCTACCCCTAAGCAAAAGGTGAGACTCAAGGGAACCATAAGTTGCAAAAGCCCAACAAGTTCCATAAGATCCTTGATCTTTAACGCTTGTAAGAAGACCACGATTTCTTAAATCATATCTTGATGGAAGAGAAACCTTAGCTTTAAAGCTTTCCCTCTTATGCTTTCCCAAATCAACAGGTAAAGGGATTAAACCAAAATTCCTTTCAGCAGGTTCTAATCTTTCAAGATATTTAATAAACTCCGGATTTAAGGGAGCGCTCTTTAAAGAGACTTCCTCACCAACAGCCAACGACGCCCAAATCAAAACTACAGCTACCACTGAAAAAACCACCCTTTTCAATTTTCTCTCCTCCTTAAAATCCAACAATCACTCCCTACAAACTATATCAATCAATAAACAACTCCAAATAAAATAGCTTTCCATAAACGCTGAAGTCCTCCCAGGGTCTGCTATAAACGATTTTCAGAGGAGTTTTACCTATCTCTATAGCTCTAAAAACAAATATGCGAAGATCTGTTCCTCCAAGTACCCCAAGCGGAGAAAGTTTAACGTTATCACTTTTCAAGAACAAAAGCCTCCCCTTATCGAAGTCCGTCACTTTCCAAACAAAACCTGCCGTAGTTACTTCCCTAAGCAAAACAACAAGAATATCTCCCCTTTTTAACAACACCTCCCTTCCAGAATCCTCCTCCTTCAAAGCAATCACATTAAAACTCCCTTGAGCAAAGGCAAAAGACCAGAAAAATAGATTAAGCGACAAAAGAAATAAAAACACATACAATTTCATCCTATCCACCCCTCAGTATCTTATACACTCTCTTCTATTTTATCACAAATTATTAAATTATCGTGTATCAGAAATAAAAACTATAAAAAATTAAGAGATAAATCTAAACAAGTTATTAATTTTTCTTATCTTATCAAAACACAAAGGAAAGGGCTTTAAAATAGCTTAACTTAAAAAAATAAAAGGGGAGAGCTTATTCTAAGCTCTCCCCTTTCAAAAACAACCTTTTACCTTTACTTCTTTAGCTTAGCGGTAACCGTAAGCCCAGCCGGCTGAAGCACTACCTTGCCCTTCTTAACCACAAAGTCTACCTGAGCGTTAAGATTATCCTTTGCCTTGTCGGTAGCGGTAGCCTTAACCTCGACGGTCAAGGTCTTAGGAGCATCACCCGGCTTCAAAGCCACGGAGCCAGAGGCCTCGACCTTCCAACCCTCAGTAACATCACCGGGAGCAAGCTCGATAACCACCTCCTCGGTCAAGTCCTTGGGCGTGAAGGTCAAGGTAACAGAAGCACCCCCTGTTCCACCTACCGCAATTTCTCCAAGGTCGACGTTTGCAGGACTAACTGTAACTGTAGGATCGGCAGCAAAGGCAACCACGGCAAAAAGAAGAGAAGCAACTAACGCCACTCCTAAGCTAACTATTTTCTTCATCTAAGTCACCTCCTTTCTCCATTTCCGCCCCTTTCGGGAAAGAAGTATACTACGCTTCTTAACCGAAGTAAAGAGGTAGTGCTAAACTCGATTCTATTTTTTAGCTTCACTACTTGAAAAATAAAACTAAAAATTTTTCATTGACATTATCTTTAAGCCCTGGTAGACTAAATTTTGCAAAAAATTAGGAGGTGTATTAAGATGAAGAAAATATTATTATTATTATTATTTATCGAGGTTTTGACTCTGTTAGCTCTTTTAACTTCCGTTTGTTTCTCAATCGAAAAGGAGTCTCTACTTAATTTCGCTTACAAAACCTCTTATTTAGAGGAACCAGTTAAATTAAAAAACGGGAAAGGCGTCATCATAGCAAAAGATGGGAAAACCCTAGACATATCTTTTGAGAACTTCATATTTATTCACTCTGCAAAAAAGGAGCTTAAAGCAATCGCGGTTATACTATCTGCCAAAGCGGATAGAGAAGACCCATCTTACGACATTATGGTCCTAATTCCAGAGAAAGAAGGATTAACCCAGCTTAAACCCTATAGCCTGGGTAAGGTTAAAATAAAGGACTGGCAAGGAAAGTGGCAAGTATCAACCATGCCCTTTAATGAAAGATGGATAATAACCCTGGATATTAAACTTCCAAACGGAGAGGAAGAAACCCTTTCACTAAGTCAAAAAGGGGATAGTATAGTCCCTGCAGATGAAACGGTGATTAGAAAACCCGCCTTGTATCTTTATCCAACTAGAAAAGAAAAGATAAAAGTTCGACTAAGCATAGACGGAGAAATAACAGAGTCTGACCCTCCTTATAATAATCACTGGGAAGTTGAGGCAACACCCGAAGGAAACCTTTCCACTGGGCATAGATATCTCTTTTACGAAGCTAAGTTAAACTCGCCTTTAAAGCTTTCAAAAGGAGGATGGTTAGTAAAACGCGAGCAACTTTCCTCTTGGCTTGATGAGACCCTCCCAAGACTTGGCCTTAAGGGAAGAGAGATAAGCGACTTTAAGGAATACTGGCTTAAAGAGCTTCCGGAATCCCGCTACTATGTAATAAGAACGATATCTAAAGAGTCGATTTCAGAAAAGCTTAAGCTTAACATAGATCCTCCCCCCGCAACGATAATAAGGGTGTTTCTACACATCGAACCCACAAACGAACCGGTTAATATAGAACCTGAAAAGCTATTAGATGAGCCCAAAAGGATCGGCTTTACAGCAGTTGAGTGGGGAGTGGTTATAAAGGGAGAGGTAGAAATTAAGGAAAAACCGAAAATCTCCTCTAACCAATATGAAACCGGACTAATGCTCTTAAAGGGCATAAAATTAGATGGACCACAACTTACTATAAGGGTGGATAGCGGTGGATGCACCACCAAAGAAACTATAGAGACTAAGATAAGAAAGGGAAAACCGATAATTAAAGGACATAACCATTACTCCATATCCTTTATAAGAAAGGTACCGGACAAGTGCAAGGCTTTCTTTCCAGAGGGAATCGATATAGCTTACGACTTAATAAAGGAGCTTAAGCTAAATCCTCCTTTCACCATATCAATAGAAAATCCCGTGTCTCCAGTTATAACTGAGAAATACTTCTCCATTAAGCCTGGCAAATCTGAATCTAAAGAGGTAAACCCTGAAACATCACTTAAGATAGATCTTATTCAGGCCACGATAAGGGCCATCGAATCGGAGATTAAAAGATATATGTCCAGAGTTCCCCCGGAACCAGAAAAGGCAAAGGAGCTTGAAAGAGAGCTTGAAAGATTTAAATCTATGAGGCCAGAGGATTACCCCTTGGAGGGAGCTCAACATGATCCTTTTAAAAGACCTGGTGTAATAATGCCGCCCCTTATCGAAGAGGTGGAAATCGTATCCTTACCAAAGCTGGGAGAGCTTCTTAAATTAACAAAGCAGTCCAAATCCGGACCTTTCTTTCACGTGGCAGGAATAGCTAAGGATGTAAGCTTATTAGCCAAGCCAGATATAACCCCACCCTTTAAAGCCAAAATATACTTAATTTTCAAAAGAGAATACTTCGCAAACATACCAAACTACTATGTATATGTAGAGAGAATTTCCAGGGAATAAAAAAAGGAGGGGATGTAGAATCCCCTCCTCCTAATTTAAAAAGCCTATCTTACTTCTTGAGCTTTGCAACAACAGCAATGGCAGCAGGTTTAACTGTTGCCTTGCCCTTCTTAACTACAAGGTTTATCTTAGCGTTAAGGTCACCCTTCGCCTTATCAGTAGCGGTAGCCTTTACCTCAACGGTCAAGGTCTTAGGAGCATCACCAGGCTTCAACGTTACCGAGCCCTTAGCCTCAAGCTTCCAACCCTCGGTAACATCAGCAGGAGCAAGCTCGATAACTACTTCCTCAGTTAAATCCTTAGGCGTGAAGGTGAAATTAACGGAAGCACTAACTGTCCCACCTACTGCAACCTCCTTAAGGTCAACCTTATCCGGGCTAACTGTAACCGTAGGTCCAGCCGCAAAGGCAAAAGCAGCCATAAGAAGGGAAGCAACCAACATTAATCCTAAACTAACTATCTTTTTCATCTAAATCACCCCCTTTCTAGGAAAAAGTATAATACATCTTTCGAATAAAGTAAAGAGTTACAACAAAAAACTTTTTAAAAAGTGAAACCCTACTCAAGCTCATAGGACCAGAAGTAAACTATCCCTTTATCTCTTAACAGATCCTCTGTTTCAGGCTGAAAATCGTGAGCTAGAATTGCTTCTCCAAGCTATAGCCAACGCTACTAGATATTTCCTCAAGACGCTCTTCCAAACGATCCATTCTCTCAATAAGCTTGGCAAACCTTTCCTCGCTTCTCTTTTGGACTTCAATAAGCTCCTTAATACTTACCTCGTTCCTTCTTTGAGCCTCGGTAAGCTCCTGAATGCTTTTTGTCAAGTCACGAACTATTCCCTTAAGCTCATTAAATTCCTCCCTTGTAAACAATCCTTCTCTATTTTTATCTATCTCTTCAGCAAAGGAAAGAAAAAACATTTTTCAACTTGGAATCCAAGCTCTCAAGCTCTTTGAATAGCGCTACACTGATATCCTCAATAATATTCACCTCCTTTTAAACTATACCACACTGAGAAAAATCTCTAAATTTGAGATTAACTTCAGAAAAAGACCTTAAAGCTGAGTACACAAAAGATATATGAAAAACGTAGCTGCAGCAAGGTCTGCTGAACCCCCAGGGCTTATACCTCTTCTCTTAAAATCTTCATCCATCTCGAAGATGGCCTTTCTACCCTCCTCTGTAAGCATGCCACCCATACTCATGACGTTTTTAGCTTTCCCTCTAACCTCCTCAAGAGCCTCTAAGGAGAATCTACCTATCACATTCGTATCCTCAGCAACCTGCATTATAGCCAAGAGAGTATGAACAATCGCATCGTTATCGTTTAAGCCGGCTTTCTTAGCCTCAATTAAAGCCGGGAGCCCATAGTTTATCACCGTTGGAAGCCCTTTTTCTACTTCCCCTCTTATGCCTTTAATACCATATTTGATGTAGAGGCTTTCCCCTCTCGTAAGGCTCTTCTTAAGATGCAGTCCAGATAAATCTTTCTCCACAATTCCCTTACATATTTCTCTAACCCTCATAGAAATCCCTTCAGGAGTGATGCTCTCACCCTTACCTAACATATAACCAACCGAAGCGGATATTATTCCAAATAGAAAAAGAAGGCCCTTCTGAGTATTAACTCCACCGGTTACCTCAAACATTCTCCTTTCAGCCTCTACTCCTATCTTTCGCAACTTACCAAAAATGGCCTCGAGCTCTTCCCTTCTTCCTATCTCAGCACATAGGGCTATAGGGAAAAACAAAACTGAGGAACTTTTCAAAAAGATAAAAAAGTCCATATCCTTATGGCTACCTGAAGAAAAGGGAGAAACCAATCCTGGTGAGGGATAAGAAGCTACCTCATAAAGCATAGAAGTTAAAGCTAACTCAGCTATTCTAATAGAAACTTCACTTATCTCGTAAGTGACAATTTCTCTCATTGTAAACCCTAACCATATTTTCTATTTTAGTTAAAAGCTCACTTAAGGAATGCCTTCTCTCTATAATACACTCACTTGCCTCTCTACCGCAAAGAATACAGGCTCTAACTTTAAAACCTAAGTCTCTCCTACTTAAAATCCTAAAGGGATAATCTATAATGTCTATATCGAAAAGCCTACCTAAAGGATGCTCTTCCTCTATCTTCACAGCTTTTAACTTAGCCTGAAGCGGATCTTCGGAAAGGAGGCCAATAAGGCAAAAACCTGCGGGACCCTCCTCCTGAATCGTTAAAATAAAGCTAAAAATATCAATGCTTTTAAGGGCTTCACTGAAGATAAATCTAGATATATCATTAATCTTATTAACCCCAGGATAGTTAAGCGTAAGGACAAGTAAAGGCCTTTTAAACCTTTCCAAAAGCTTTAAAAGGAGATCATATCTCTTTTCTCTACCTTCAAGAATGCTTTCTAAGATATCCATCAATGGGGAGAGAGGGTCTTTTTAATCCTTTCTATTATTCCCTTAGCCTCTTCGCTCATCAAAAACTCCAAGGTAGTTCTCGGTAATAGCTCCGCTAAACCCTCAAAATCACCCTTCCTTATCCTCTCCCTGACTAAGGAAGCAGAGACCGCCTTCCCTCCGACCTCGAGTCTCGGAATCTCTACAAACTCTATTCCCCTTTCAGGAAGCCTCTTAGACATAACCCTATTATAGGTGTATGTGACCGGATCATAGGGCTCAGAGCCAACGAACCTCCTCTTTATGCTCAGAGTCGGAGCTATATATCTGGAAAACAAGTCTATATCTAGTTCGGCCTCGCTCTCTATCCTCTCACTCTGTTTTCTTATGAAATACCCAGGGAAAGTTGCAGAGGATACCACATAGTCACCACCATCTATAATAATCACATTCTTAAGATCGCCAGTTCCCTTTTCTATTAGCATCTTCCTAATCTTGAAAGGAAATAACGATCTTTCCTCTTGGACAACAAAAATATACAGGGTTTCACATAAAGAAGAGGCCTTTTCCACAAGAAACCTATGCCCTAAAGTAAAGGGATTACAGTTCATAACTATAGATCCGTTATTCAATGTATTCCTATCATATCTCTTAAGCCTATTCACATAGTCCTCTATTCCATCCATTCCGTACTCAAGAAGAATCACCTTACTGCCACTTGCTATATGCTTATAACCCAAGCTTTCAAATATAATGAGATTATCAGGCTTAGTAAAAACGAAATTCTTATAAATCCCTTTTGAGGAAAGCCTCTTTATCATCTCCCCAACCAAAACTGAAGCTAAATTTCTACCTCTATAATCCTCCCTAACAGCAAAGCACTTAAGCACCTTGCCGCTCAATGAACAGGTAGCAACTATTTCGCTTCCATCAAACAAAGCTATCGATCCCTCCACATCCTCATCAAGGGATAGGTCATGCATCTCCAAGAAAGCTATAAGCCTTTTCCTATCTTTATCAAAGGATAAGTCTATATCTTTTAAGGTTAATCCCTCTATCACACCTTTACCCTCCTTATAACATCGATAACCGTTCCATCCCTATACTCCACCACACCAACTATTTTATCGCCAAACTCTATATCTTCAGGTCTACCACAAAGCTTGTAGGCTCTATTCCTAAGCTCCAGTATGTCAACAACTGGAAGCCTTTTATCAGTGAGCTTTCTTTTAATATCCTCTCTTCGTGGGTTAACTGCTATTCCATGCTCAGTTACTAAAACATCTACAGTCTCACCTGGTGTAGTAACTGTTGTAACCTTATCAACCACTATGGGGATCCTACCCCTTAAAAGATTAGCGACTATAACCGTCAATTTACTTCCAGCGGCAGTATCGCTATGCCCGCCTGACCCACCCATTATGTAACCATTGGAACCAGTGGTAACGTTAACATTAAAATCTAAATCTATCTCTGTAGCACCAAGTATTATAACGTCTAAGTTATTTACTACCGCTCCCTTGTTATGAGGATTACCATACATAGAAGAAGATATCTCTACGTGATTCCTGTCCTCCCTCAGGGACTCTACAGCTTTCAGGTCGAAACACTGAGTATCTAAAAGAACTTTAAATAAGCCTTCTTTAAGCATATCAACAAAAAACCCGGTTATGCCACCAAGCCCGAAGCTACCGACTATCTTCCTCTCTCGCATTATATCCCTTACGAACTTGGCAACCGCTAGAGAAGTTCCACCTGCGCCAGTTTGAAAGGAAACTCCATCTACTAAAAGGCCTGAAGCTTCGACGACCTGAGATGCCATGTAAGCTATCTTAAGCTCAAGAGGATCCCTTGTTATACTGGTTGTTCCTGAAACTATCCCTCTAGGATCCCCTATTTTATCCACCTTAACCACATAATCTATAAAGGTCTGATCTATGCTTATCGGAAATAGCGGATAATCAACTAAGTTATCTGTAATTACAACTACATGGTCGGCATACCTTGCATCCGAAAAGGCATATCCAAGAGAACCACAGGCCGAGGGGCCACATACTCCATTCACATTTCCATATACATCTGCAGAAGGGGCCGCAATGAAGGCCACATCAATATGAAGCTCCCCAGCCTCTATGGCTCTATCCCTTCCACCGTGAGATCTCATAATAACCGGAAGATCGAGAATCCCCTCAGAAACAGCGCTAGCCACGGGACCAACTATATAATTAGTTTCTATTCCTACAACTACCCCTTTCTTAATATGTTCAACAAGAGGCGCATGACATTCAAACAGAGCACTAGGTGCGATCCTAATATCTCTTATTCCCATCTTAGCTATCTCATCTAAAACCATGTTTAACACATAATCTCCATTCCTTAAATGATGATGAAAGGAGATCGTCATACCATTACTTAAGCCCACCCTCTCAATGGCATCCCTTAAGCTACCTAAGACTTTAGCCTCTCCAGGTAATACCGTTTTATACCTGCTTGAAGCTCTAACACCGCTTCCCAAGATAGAGAAAGCTCCGCTAAAGGGGGTCACCTTTTTGTAACCTTCTATTTTAGAGGGGATCTCCCTTCCAACGGCATTAATCAACTTGATCCACCTCCAGGCCAGCTCTTCTTAAAGTAAGCTTAGCCCTGGCGATTATAGGAGCATCCACCATCCTACCATCAACTATGAAAACTCCTCTACCTTCTCCTCTTTTCAAAGCCCTCAAAACTCTTAAGGCAAACTCCACCTCTTCTTCTGAGGGGAGATAAACCTTCTTTATCACTTCAATTTGCCTCGGATTTATAGCAGCCTTGCCAGTATAGCCTAAGCTTTTACCTTTAAGAGTATCTAACCGCAAACCCTCCATATCATTAATATCTGTAAATGGGGTATCAAGTCCCTCCATACCAAAAGCATGAATTGCATTCGCTATCCTAGATCTCGCAAAGAGGATCTCTTCCCCTTCCCTAGTTCTTCTTATACCCATATCAAGGGCGTAATCCTCAGCACCAAAAAGAAGACCTTTAACCCTTGATGAAGCTCTTATAATATCGATCACAAGCTCAACTCCAAGAGCGGTTTCAATAATAGGCACTATAAAGAGCTTAGATTCGAACCTATCAAGAACATCTGACACAGCCTTAATACCTTGAGGGCTCGCCTTCGGAACCATTGCTCCCCATGCGGGAGTATCCACAACATACTCCAAATCCTTATACCAAAGATCGCTATCAAGCGAGTTAATTCTAACGATAACGCTTTTCCCAAAAAAATCAAGATTAAGCAAGGCTTCCCTTAAAAGCTCTCTTGCGGAATCCTTCTCGCTTAGTGCTACGGAGTCCTCAAGATCGAATATCAGGGAATCGCAATCAAACGCCAAAGAGGCATTTATCATCGCAGGAGAAAACGCTGGAACAAACAGAGATACAACACCTAACATCTCAAATTTGCCCTCCTTATAGCGCTTTTGAGGCGCGCCCTTATACAGTAGTCTAAGGCACCCCTATCCTGAACTTTGAAATATCCCTTAACTATCCCTAACTCCCTTATCGTATCTTCCACAATCTGCTTTATCCTTCTACCATATCGTTCCATAACAACGCTTTCTATATCTACCTTTAGAGTCTCATAGGGCTTAACCATAACAAGGCAGTCACAGGACTCCAAGGATCCTGCAACTGCCTCTCTTAATATCTCCAATTATCTTCACCTCTCACATCTTTCCCACAAGACTTACCAAAAATCCTCCCAATATAAGCATTATAGCCCCACCGATTCTAGATGATATCTGAGCAAAAGGCATAAGCTCCATCCTCTTGCAAGCCGAAAGTACCGCCACGTCACCGGTCCCACCCATGTTAGACATACAGAGGCCTGCGGTTATCGATGATTCTATTGGATAAAATCCAACCCATTTACCAACTATCCACGCCCCTATTATTGCTCCAAGCACAGTAATGAAAACTATAGCTATGTACTGCCAAGAAGCCATTGCCTTTAAAACATCAGGTAAGCTTGTATAACTTACACCTATTCCAACAAGTAAAGCTCTTGTCCAATAGTTTACCACAAACCTATACCACTGATTTGCACACTGTTCTAATTTCTCTGAAAGAAGGCCAAACCCCTTTACCAAAGCAACAGAAATTATCATCCATGCAAAGGAATGAATCATAGGAAAAGCCTTACCTATGATAGCTCCAAGAATATAAAAGCAACACGCCATGAACATACCCATACCCATCATCGTCAAATCAAGACTAAACTTCTTGCTCGTCGAGGTATCAATATCCTGAGAGGTCATCATTTTTCCGTTTCCAGTTAAGTGAGGTTTCACCTTACCCAACCTATCAAGAAGACCAGCAGCCACTATAGACAAAGCATTACCTAAGGCTACAGCCGGAACCATTATAGACAATATAGTTGCAGGATCTTGCTTCAAAGCCTCACCATATATCTTAGACATGGGAACGGCACCAGCACCCATACCACCACCCATTATAGGAACACCTATGTAAAGAAGAGCCTTTTGCCAGCCGTAACCGGTCAAAGCCCCTAAAGCGGAAGCAAAAAGTAAAGAAACTAATATCGAACCAAAAAGGGCAGGGAAATACCTCGCACCGGCATTTATAAGAAGCCTTCTATCCATACCAAGAATACTACCTGTTATCAATGCAGCGATATAAAAATCTAAAAAATTACTTGTCTTCATAAAAGCATCAACGGTTTTTATCGCAACATCAGGGATAATCTTATAAGCAACTAAAGCAGCGCTACCAAATATAACCACTATAGGGCCACCACCTAAATAATCCTTAACGATGGGTAACCTATCCCCAAGCTCCCCAAATATAGCGCCTACAACTATCATAACCGCAAAAGCTCCAACCATATTGGAAGGAAGAATCTTAAGATAAAGGCTCAAAAAAACTATGAGAGCAAAAATTAAAAAAACGATAGGGGGAAAGCCTTCAATCTTAAAACCGCCATTCCTTGACTCCTGAGACATTAGGATACACCTCTCTTTAAGGGGATTATGTTTTCCTTTAGGATAGCTGATAACAGGGGATCAAGAAAGCTTTAAGAAAATATTTTCCAAATTTATGAAATTAACGAAAGCTATAGCACCTTATATAAGGTTATAGGACGTCCGGCCGACCTATAGCAAATCTCACTAATTAGAAGACCTTCCTCTTCAAGATAATCCAAATATTTTTTAACCGTAACACGGGAAATGCCCAATACCTTAGAAACCTCTTCAGCAGAGACAGGCTTACCTAAAGACCTCACTGCTGAAAGTATTCTCTCTATAGTCCTTCTATCAAAGCCCTTTTTCTCAAAGGACTGTTCCTCTCTACCCGCAAGAATTACATCAAGGTCGCTCTGGGAAAGAGATTGAGACTCTTTTATTTTGCTTTTCTTCTTAAGATAGCTACATAGGGCACACTTTAATCTTCCTAAATCAAACGGTTTTATCAAATAGTCGAAAACACCATACCTTAAGGCTTCTTCTACATCCGCGCTTTGATTATCTGCGGTAACCATTATGACATCAACTTTATAACCAAGCCTTCGAAGCTCCTTTAAAAAGGTTATCCCGCTTTCTCCAGGCATATAGATATCGAGGATTATCAAATCAACCGCCGAAATCTCAAGAAACCTCTTAGCTTCAACAGCGCTCCTAGCAACTCCAACAACGCTAAAACCATCAACCATATTTACACACTTTCTATTTATCTCAGCTACCATAGGGTCATCCTCTACTATCAATACGTTAATCATACCCCGCATCTCCTTGGAATTTTAACCACAAAAACAGTGCCACTATTAGCACTAGACCTAACCTCCACGCTTCCGCCCTTCCTTTCAACTATCTGCTTAACCATGAATAGTCCCATACCCTTTCCATCCCTTTTTGTCGTAAAGCCCTTTTCAAATATCCTCGGCAATATATCCTTGGCTATACCAGGACCGCTATCATAAACCTTAATAAAGATATAATCCTTACGTTCTTTAAGATATATACCTACAACCTTGTTACCTTTATCAATCATGGAAAGCGCATCTATAGAGTTTTCTATAAGATTTCCCAATATGGTCACAAGCTCACCCGATGATACATGACCATGATCTTCATAAAGTTCGCTTCCTTCATCTAAATAAAGCCTTGCACCTATCTCAGAAGCACGGCTATACTTACCCAAGAGCAAGGCAGCTACCTTTTTATCCTTTATGCTCCTTGTGACCTGCCCAGTAAAACCATGCTGAGCTCCAAGCTCATCATAAATAAAGCTTAAAGCATCAGAGGTTTGTCCCAAGCTTATTAAGCCAGCAACCACATGCATGTGATTCATAAACTCGTGAGCTTGAGCCCTCAAAGTATCCACCACCTGCTTATAACCCGTTAACTGCTCTCCAAGATGCTCAAGGTCGGTCTTAAGCCTAAAGCTCGCTATTGCACCTTCAACCCTACCATTAACTACTATAGGTACCCTATTAGTTATTATAGATGTCCCATTAACTACCTGTTCATCATCACGCTCAGGTATACCTGTCCTTAAAACCACCTTCAAACGAGATGTAGGTATTAGCTCTTCCACATCCTTACCTATAACGCTTTCCTTTTCTTCCACGCCTACTATTCTTTTAGCAGCATTATTCATCAACGTTATTTTGCCTTCCTTATCCACCGCGATTATACCTTCTACTACAGCATCAAGAATCACGTTCTTTTCTTCAAGCATCTTAGCTATCTGATATGGCTCAAGACCAAAGATATCTTTTTTAATGTTCTTGGAAAGCAGGTAAGAGCCAGCCACACCTATAGCCATAGCGAAAAACATTATAATAACTACATTTTTAGCAACCTCCCACTGTACCTTTCTTATATCCTTAGTTAACGTTCCCACCGCTACAGCACCTATCTGTTTATCCCCATCCTTTATGGGCGTTAACGCTCTTAAGGAAGGACCTAAGGTACCAACCGCCTTCGATATGTAGGTTTCACCTCTTAAGGCTCTACCCTCATCTCCGCCGACGAACTTCTTCCTTATGTTTTGAGGATTAGGGTGAGAATACCTTTCACTATTCATATTAATAATAGTTATAAACTCTATATTAGTTGAGTTTCTCCTTATCCTTTCCGCATAGGGCTGAAGTATCTCCTCTGGGCGCTCAGAATAAAAGGCAGATATCACAAAAGGATCAGTTGCTACCGATCTTGCAACGTTCATCACATTTATAGCCATCTGCTTCTCTATAGAGTCGCTCACAATCCTTATGGTAAAGAAAGCAGTAGAGGAAAGACATATCACCACTATCGTAAAGGCTAAAAGCATAACCTTCGTCTGGAGTCTAAGCCTCATAAATCTACCCCCCACTAAGAATTATAGCATCATTAATAGTCGTAAATAAAAAGGGCTGGAGTCTTTTGGACTCCAGCCCTCTATCCTAAGGGGTTTTTCTACTCTACTTCTACTGTAAATCTATAAGTACTGCTCGTCTTCCCATCTGGAGCCACAATCTCTACGGTAATAACTGAACCATTAGAAACAGGAACCTTAACCCTTTCACGATAGCCTACTTGTTGACCATTGACCTTAATTGAAACAACTTTTGTAGACATGGTTGTCGGAATAACAGTTACCTCTTTTATTCCAGAAGCGACTTTTATCTTATAATTGAAAGTCCATGGATCAAACATATTAGCAAGCGAATTCTCTATTATCCTTTGTTCCCCAGCCCAATCTACTATAGTTGGAGAAGCCCATGTTAATTTCGTTCCTACTAAGGTTGCTCCTTCAAACTCTATGTTAGAGAGCACCGAATACTTTTTAAAACCATTAGGACCATTATAGTTATATACAACGCCATCCTTTGTAATATTTGTCAGATATTCTGTGGAGTCGAACATTATACCTGGAATCCTTAAAGCTATCCAGCGAGTATTATCGTACCACATATCTCCTATCATGGTTGTTCTGGCCCCTACTGGATCCCTACCACCACGTAAGGTTGGTCTGCAAGCCGCTTCACCATAATCTATAACTTGCTGTAAAGCCATCTCAAACAACTTAAGATTAATGTCTTCTAGAGGTGTTTCATCATGCCCAGTGAATAGAAGATTAATTTTACCATTTTCTTTAAGGTAAGCAGAGTAAACCTGCTGCACTAAGGATAGCAATAAGTCTGTTTTAACTCCTGTTACACCAACATTATCAGCAGAACCAGCACGAGTACAACCATATATATCCGATGAGAAAATTAATCCATTAGCTTTATCCTGAAGTATAACATTACCATGCGAATGTCCAGGTAATGCATAAACATGAAGGGTACATCCTCCAAGGTCTATCTTATCACCCCAGTCAATGTTTATTATCTTTGCCTGATCGCTCGGATTCGTAACAATTGTTCTCAAGCCAGACCAATCACGCATATTGCAGTAAATCCTATGCCCAAAGTTAATGAAATTGGCTATTTGAGCCGCATGATCTGTATGAGAGTGTCCAATAACAACATCATATGGTTTTGTTGCTATATTAGTATCAATATAAACTTTTAAGCTCCTAATAGAAGCCCCTGTTTGACCAGCATCAAACAATATCCCTCGTTCTTGTCCCTCTATGTACCACATCATAGGACGCACACTATCCGAATCATTCCAAATGGAATAAACTGCTGGTCTTGTATTAGTTTTGCTAAGTATCTTTCTGTGACCAAATTCAGACTCCTCAGGTGTAGGTCTATATAGATACCATACAAAGGTTTGGACTTGACTTGGGATCAACCCCTGCTTGTAAGAATATGCTTTAAAAATTACCTTACAATTAACTCCTCCTGTCGCTAATCGTTCTAGTGAAATATGACCATTAACTGCCAAATTCCACACCTTCGCTGTTCGTGAAGTACGCGGATCTGTACCATCTGTTGTATAAACTATAGTAGCATCTGGATCCGGACAATAAAGCTTCACATAACGACGAGGAGCAGTATAGTTTTGCCTTGGAAGAGCATAAACTGGAGGTGTTATAGTACCCAATATAGCATTAAATATTTCCTCTACTTCCTCCCTAGTTATGAATGCTTTCGGCATAAACAGTTTATCTGTTCTGCCTTTCATGCACTTAAGTTCCACAAGGGCATATACACTTCCTCTTGCTTTTTCACTTATTGAACTATTATCTTCGTAATTCGTTGGTTTACTAGATTCAGGAATCTTAAAAGCTCTAACAAAAATAACAGCTGCTTCTTCCCTAGTTATGTAACTACCTGGATTAAAGTTGCCTCCCTCATCAGGCTCTACAATACCTTCTTCATAAGCAGCCTCTATTTGCATTCCATAGGGATCCTCAGTTTTTACATCTTTAAATTTTTTAGGAAGCACTTGATATTTCCAAATATCATTATACTGATTTGGATGTGGCCATTGAAAATAATCTGCAATTTTAGCAATTAGCTCTGCTTTCGTTATTAAGCCCTCGACATTCTCTTCCTCCCCCCCAACACAACCAAAAAGAACCATCGAAAAAACCGACACGAATAAAAGTAAAATCCAACTTAAACCTCTTAATTCGAATAAGTTCTTCACTCACACACCCCCCTTTCATAAACCACAAAACTAAATATTAGTCACCTTTTCCATTCAAAACAACAACAGCCTTGGTAATATTAGTTACAGAAGGAATGTTACCGGGGAAACCAACAGTATTAACTATAGCAACAGTAAGAGGCACCTTATAAGTCTCCCTATCAATGGGTCTAAAGATTACTTTCAAAACTATAGAGTAATTAGAAGTATTAGCAGGCACCGTCCAAATAGCCCTATCTACATAAAAACCAAGCCCTGGCGTAAGATTTACAATTAAATCAACAGGGTTATTAGTGAGATTAGCCACACTAACATTAAGCTCTAATACCCTCTCCATTCCTAGCTTAACCTCGCCAAAGTTAAGAAGTGTAGGATTAACAGA